>NZ_CP026801.1:0-18973 GCF_002950395.1 Shigella sonnei | reverse complement strand
GCAGCCGTGCAGACCCTGCGTGAGATGAACGCCGACAACCTGCGCAAGGTGCCGGCCGATGCACCCACGGCCTTCATCAAGCCGCGCTGGAAGCCGCTGGTGATCACCCCGGAAGGCCTCGACCGGAAATTCTACGAAATCTGCGCCCTGTCCGAGCTGAAGAACGCCCTGCGCTCCGGCGACATCTGGGTCAAGGGCTCGCGGCAGTTCCGCGACTTCGACGACTACCTGCTGCCGGCCGAGAAGTTCGCCGCACTCAAGCGCGAGCAGGCCCTGCCCCTGGCGATCAACCCGAACAGCGACCAGTACCTGGAAGAGCGTTTGCAGCTGCTGGACGAGCAGTTGGCCACCGTCACCCGCCTGGCCAAGGACAACGAGCTGCCCGATGCCATCCTCACCGAGTCAGGGCTGAAAATCACCCCGCTGGATGCGGCGGTGCCGGATCGGGCGCAGGCGCTGATCGACCAAACCAGCCAGTTACTGCCGCGCATCAAGATCACCGAACTGCTGATGGACGTGGACGACTGGACGGGCTTCAGCCGCCACTTCACCCACTTGAAGGACGGGGCCGAGGCCAAAGACAGGACGTTGCTGCTGTCCGCAATCCTCGGTGATGCGATCAACCTCGGGCTGACCAAGATGGCCGAGTCGAGCCCCGGCCTGACCTACGCCAAGCTGTCCTGGCTGCAAGCCTGGCACATCCGCGACGAAACCTATTCGGCGGCCTTGGCCGAGCTGGTCAACCACCAGTATCGCCACGCCTTTGCCGCCCACTGGGGCGACGGCACGACCTCATCCTCCGATGGCCAGCGCTTCCGCGCGGGTGGCCGGGGCGAGAGCACCGGGCACGTCAACCCGAAGTACGGTAGCGAGCCGGGACGGCTGTTCTATACCCATATCTCCGACCAGTACGCGCCGTTCAGCACCCGCGTGGTGAATGTCGGCGTCCGCGATTCCACCTATGTGCTCGACGGCCTGCTGTACCACGAGTCCGACCTGCGGATCGAGGAGCACTACACCGACACGGCCGGCTTCACCGATCACGTCTTTGCCCTGATGCACCTGCTAGGCTTCCGCTTCGCGCCGCGCATCCGCGACCTCGGCGAAACCAAGCTGTACGTGCCGCAGGGCGTGCAAGCCTACCCGACGTTGCGCCCGCTGATCGGCGGCACCCTGAACATCAAGCACGTGCGTGCCCACTGGGACGACATCCTGCGCCTGGCCAGCTCGATCAAGCAGGGCACCGTCACCGCCTCGCTGATGCTGCGCAAGCTCGGCAGCTACCCGCGCCAGAACGGACTGGCCGTGGCCCTGCGCGAGCTGGGCCGGATCGAGCGCACGCTGTTCATCCTGGACTGGCTGCAAAGTGTTGAACTGCGCCGCCGCGTGCATGCCGGCCTGAACAAAGGTGAGGCGCGCAACTCGCTGGCCAGGGCGGTGTTCTTCAACCGCCTTGGGGAAATCAGGGATCGGAGCTTCGAGCAGCAGCGCTACCGGGCCAGCGGCCTCAACCTGGTGACGGCGGCTATCGTGCTGTGGAACACGGTGTACCTGGAACGCGCCACCCAGGGGTTGGTCGAGGCCGGCAAGCCGGTGGACGGCGAGCTGCTGCAATTCCTGTCGCCGCTGGGCTGGGAGCACATCAACCTAACCGGCGATTACGTCTGGCGGCAGAGCCGCAGACTGGAAGACGGGAAGTTTCGGCCCTTACGGATGCCCGGAAAACCTTAGCGTACGATTTTTTCCGAATTCTGCGGGCTCCCCTTTAAGCTATCTTGCTGATATTTCTGTTTTTCGATTTTTGCCGGCGCGATGCCGGCGACGTTGGCCAGCTGCCCCGGGCGCGATACTGAGATCAGTTTCTTTGAACAAAAAAAAACCGCCTTTTGGCGGTCAGTATTCAGTAGCTGGAACGGTAGTCTCTTCCCTGATTCCAGCGGTCTTGCCAGTGTTCGAGGAATGATTCAGCGAGCTTAGGCATGTTCCAGATCACCACCGCATTCTCCGAGTTTTTCGTTTCGGCCGCTTTGGTGAAATTAAAGCTGCCAGTTTCAACGGTCACATTATCCACGATGATCACCTTGTCATGCTGGATAGGGAAATTACTGTCAGTACGCAAAGGGATGCCGCTGTTCGCTATGTAGTTCATGGCCGCAATGCTGGCGCGCCCCGTATTGCCCCTTTCATCAATTACGATTTTCACATCAACTCCCCGTTTTTTGGCTGCTACCAGTGCCTTCATAATATCCGGGCGGTAAAAGAATAAGCCATCATCCGTATCGAGGTTTTTGCGGAGTCAATGGCGCTCAGGACGAGAACGCGGGCGCTTCCTTCAGGCGAGTAGCCAACCTGAACGGATGGTTCCACCGCAAAGGCGGGCAGGGCGGCTGTCGTAAATGCTGCGGCCAGAAGCCAGGTTGCTAATTTTTTCATTACAGGCTCCCGTTCACACACTGCATTTTATATTCAGGATCAAAATAAATTTCTTTGATTTTCCGCTTTTCCATATGCACCACAACGTCAATGGTGGAGTAGAGCATTCGCATAATATCGCTCATATCGAGCATACGGCCGATAGGGGTCGCCTTGATAAGCAGCCCAATACGGTTAAAAGCATCGCGCGCAGAGTTAGCGTGCGTTGACATAACACCGCCTGGATGGCCGGTATTAAGTGCTTTAAGATAATCCCACGCAGCATCATCCCTAAGCTCAGTCATGATGATACGGCCCGGTGTCAGACGCATACAGGCTCGCAGGGCATCAGTGGCGCTGACGCGGCCGATCTTTCCTGCATCGCCGTACATCATATAAACGGCTTCTACAACGTGATCGACCGTGACTTCGTGAACGTCCTCTAAAATAATTACACGCTCGTCTTTATGTAGCGATTTTAACAGCGCGCGCGTGAGTACCGTTTTCCCCGACCCGGTTTCACCGCAGATCACGATAGTGCGTTTCTTCTCAACGGCGGTTTGCAGGAATGCGGGCCATTTTTCGCTGCTGTGCAGCTCTTTAAGGAAAAAATCATCATCCGTTAGGCTTTGCTTGCTGCCGGTAATCTTCCGGCAGTCACTGAAAATCCCCTCGCTGGTCAGCTGCTCCAGATTTTTATCGGCCGCCAAATCCTTACGAAACGCTACGGCCGTTGTACCGTCAATCACCGCAGGGGGCAGACAGATAACGCCCCTGATCCCGCCAGGCAGGATCACGTCATTAATGGCCTGCATGGTCAGCTTGTTGCTGCTCACCAACGATTTAGCAAGGTTCCTAATAAAATCTGCCGTAATTGCCGCGTTCTGCACAACCCTGCGGCCGCTGAACGTATCACAGATAACTTCCTGAAAGCAGTTAATGCGAATTTCAAAAACAGTAGGATCTTCTAAATACTCGCGCAGTGGGCCAAGTTGATAGAAAGCTGCATCAGTCATGATTACTCCTGAAGAAAAGCGGGCGCTAAGCGCCCACTTTTTTAGTTGTCTGCGAGCGTATAAACGCCGCTGAAATCGAGGTCGCGGGCAACAAAAATGCTCACCGCATCACCCTGCTGATCGTAGAGGGTAGGGGGATAGACATGTAAGAGCGGAGTGCTTCAGACGCCAGCTGCCCACCGCTGTTTTCTGTGCTGTTGTACTGAATGTTATTACTCTGCGTCTGGTTAACCAGCGCCGTTAAGGTGTCAGAGAACAACGAAATCATGATCGCACCACGCAGACGCTCCCACATATGGGCATCCACCTGGCCCGGAATCCCCGCGCTGCCGAGTGAGTTCGTTCCGGCACTGTCAATATTAACGATTGTCCCGTCCTGGTCATTGCGGATACGCTCCCAGAGAACAAACACGCGCGCCTGGCCGTCTTTGATACCACCGGTAATCTGCCCGTCAACCCATGAGCCTTTATCAATCAGCCTAACGAGTCCATCAGCTGAGTAAACGTCCTGTGAAACCCGGCAGGAAACCTGACCCGGAACAGTGGTATCCAGCTCGGTGCCGGTACCACAGGGGATCATTTTGCCTTTCGGAACAGTCAGGCTGGGATTAGCCATGACTCCAGCGCGGCTAGCCTTCAGCCTTGCAGGAGTCAGGTTTTTAGCGAGTGCTGAACTACCTTCGCTTGTTTCGTTGTCCTGGGGCTGCACTCCGGGACTATTGCTTGTAGCCGCCTGATTAGTCTGGGCCAGCTCGCCGCCCAGACGACGCTGCATAGCCAGTTCTTCAGGCGAAGGTTCTTTACGCTTATTAGAGGTACGCGCGCCGGTATTGCTGCTGCCCGCATCTGCATCTGCCTGTGCGGCAGCCTGCACAGCACGGGCATCAGTGGCGCTATTCTGCGCAGTTGCAGGTTTATTAACATCAGGATCGCTGTTAAAGCTGTAGTTTGGCAGTGTATTGGCCTGTTGCGCTTTACCACCGTCTTTATCAGCTTCAGCTTTAGCCGGGGCGCGAATTTTACCCATGACCGTAATCCCGATGAATACCAAAGCAAGCAGCGCCATCAGTATGACAAAGGCTTTCATACCAGGAGCCGAACGGCGGTTACTGCCATTAAATCCGCCACGCTCGCTTTCAAATTCACCGTCTCCGGTGTTTTCATCGAGTTCCTGATCTACATCGACACTTTTACGGGCCATCAGTTATCCTCCCCAATTTGAACCCTGCGCACATCCGGGGAAGCCGTACCGGTTGCTACCGCACCGGCGCCCGGCGCGAAATTATTATTACGAACGCCAACGACTTTATCGCCCAGACGAATACGCCACTCTTTAGCGACGGTTTCCACCTCGATGATGTTGCGGTTCTCACCCACAACATGAGAGTTAGGCAGCGTTTCTTTGCCACTGGCCGAGATCATGTAGACCTGCGGTAGCTCCGCATTGGCCGGAAACTCAAACCGGGTAAAGCGGTAGTTATCCCAGACGTGAACCGGCTGGATACTGCGCATTTCAGGCTGTTCGCTCATTACGTACTGATAGTTCTTCGCCCCCGCAAAAGCCGTCTGCTTCAGCTTCTGCGTAATGCGTTTTTTATCAGCCGCGCTTTTGGCTTTTTCCTGCTGCTCAAACGGATATTCATAGGTCAGCTGAAGAACGGCATGGCGCACAGCCCACGGCGTTTCAATAAAGGATTTTGATACCGTACCGTCTGCATTTTTCTTCGTTTCTTCACCGATGAAATGGAGGACGATGTTATAGGTGCGCTTATCGGTGACGATCACCAGGTTGGTATCACTCATGGCCTGTTTCGGCTTCACAAAAAAATGGTTCATTTTGTGCGCAAACGTCCAGCTTTCAGAATCGCCAAAAGCATGAGTGATATAGGTTTCGTCAGGCGCGACAACAATGTGGGTAGCCACACCGGCGACAGCGTCAATTTTGACCACATTAACAGGGTTATAAACAACGCTTTTAATGCGATAGTCATAAGGAGAATTGCGGCCAACCTCAAGCGCCATAACGTTAGTGGCCGCGCCTCCCAGGACTGACAAAACGACTGCTGAAAGAAGTAGTTTTTTCATGGGGCAGCCCTCAGTTAACTTCCGGGTTGACGCGATAACTCGTCACGCGGAAACCCAGCGGGTTGACATAACGCTGCTCAGCATTCATCGCCAGCGATTTATATTCATACCCCATAATGGCAATCCAGCGCTGCGGCTGATCATCAACGGGATTGCTGCGCACGCGGCGAACCGTAGTAAAGCGTATTGTTGCTACGCCGTGCGGTTTATCGAGGATCACAGAGTTAATCTTCACGCGAGTCGTTTCACTGTCACCCAGAACCTTATCAAGACCATTGCGACCCTTGAACTTGCTCTGGTAAGACTCTGCCACGTTCGGCGTGGACATTAAGCCAACGGCCGTATAGTCGACCTGAACTGAATAGAAGTCATAGCTCTCACGGTGAATGACATATTGTGTCAGCCAGAACTTATCAATTTCGTCACCATAAGAGGTCTGGTCGCGGGTCAGCTTGACCTGCTGTACTTCGTGAGTGGCCTCGTTGAGCGTTAGCAGATGTGCGGGGATTGGCTGGCTGTACTTATGCACTACGTAACCAACTAAAGAGAGTGCAAAAACAGTTACCACCGCTGAACCGGTGGCAACCATCCAGGCGGTACGCCGGGACTTCAGCACTTCATCCATCAGATCAACTTCAAGCCCTTTACGGCTTTCGTTGAACTCTTTAATGGCTTCACGTGTAAGCCCTGTTTTTTTATTAGCTTTCATTTGCACCACCTTGCGTATCAACCGGGATTGTTTTGTTTACTGGAACGGTGTTGCTCCAGTCCGGCTCCGGTGGCGGTTTATGCCCGCTGGAACAGGCGCTAATCAGAAGAACTCCCATAAGCAATAAGCTGCGCATTACGGCATCCATTATCGGTTGTTGAACGTACCAATTATAATAAGTCGTCGAAATTGCAATTTCAACGACTTTTGTTTTAATTTTATGCAGCCTTCTTCCCGCGACTGCCCCTTGCCTTACCACTTAAATTAGAACCACTGCTTCCTCCGCTGTTGCTGCCACTTCCTCCACCTGCCGATTGCTGGCCGCCGCCGGTATTACCGCCCCGGAACGCATTACCGCCAAACATGCCATGACTACCCATGTTGCCAAGCGCCTGCATTGAAGAACCGGTAGAACGTGCAGCATCTGCGACACCGGCACTGATACCGCTACCCCAGCTCTGGGCGACCTGCGGGATCTGAAACAGAACAAAGATAGAGATAATGGTCAGCAGCAGCGCGGCCATAGAGCCAGTGATAGATGAATAGGCCGCATCGGAGTTCATCGAGGACAGAAGGTTGTCGAACATCTGCATGATGAAACCAAACACGAGAGCCAGCACGACAACGACCAGCCCGTAGTTGATTACCGATCCAAGCCAGCGCGCGAAGATGTTTTTTGTTGGCCCCCACAGCAGGCAGAAAATGGCAATCGGGCCGAAACAAAGCGTAACGGCAAGAAGGATTTTCGCCATGATCACAAAGCCCGCACCGAGGCCACCCAGCACAACGGTAGCAACCAACATAATTCCGCCAATGGCATATGCGGCCAGACCGCTTGACGAAAATACATCTGCCGCATCCCACGCTGTATTTACAATCCTGACGCCTTTTTCAATACCGCTATCAATGATCGCCGGTACGCCGCTGGCTTCGACTTTATCAGGGGAAGATAAGATGCCAGCAAAATCATCTGGCATGTGAAGCGCCACATTAACCAAATCCTGCTGAAACCAGCCGCCTGCCGTCGCAAAGCTCAGGATAAGGGCTATAGATAGATACTCTTTAATCAGCGAGCTTAGGCTGTCGCCTGCCCCCGGATTAAACATCGAGTACAAGCCCTGCATCATCAGCTTTATGGTCAGACAGGTTGCCACCAGAGGCGTAACGTCAGAGATAATGGTGGCAACGTTGGCGCTCACCATTGACGTAATCGCCCCGTCTACTTTTGCGAAAATGTCTTGTACCAGGGTGAATGCCATATTGCCTCCTTACTCTTAAATTTTCGGTGAGTTAATTTCACCGTCCTCTTTACCGTGAACAAACAGCTGGCGATCAGCCTCACGCGCGTTTTTGCAGTCTGGCTTCTGGAGTTCATCAGCATTCTTCTTGCACTCCTCGATCGTTGCCTTGCGCTCTTTGTCATGCTTTTTGTACCAATCAACGTCATGCGAAGCGTCGCAGGCCACCAGGAAGAAAGGGATAAGCAGCAGTAGTTTTTTCATAATTTCCTCAGTTAATTGAAGGTGACGCGGTAACGTCCCCACCGGTTCCAAAAACAAAATTACGGGTCGCACGATCCTTCTGTGCGCGCAAAAGTTTGTCCTGCGATTGCTGTAACATATTCATCAAATTCAGCTTCGCCTGCTCACCCTGTATAGCGCCTTGTGACGTCTGGATACGTGCTTGCAGGTCGGCAATGGATTTCAGGTCTGGCGTCGATTTAATCTGCTCCGTCAGCGCCTGCATATCGCTCAGCTCTTGCATCTGGTTGTTGTAGGCTTTTTCGGCCATCACACGGTCGTAAGCACCTTTTTCCGCCAGCTTTTTGTTCATATAGGCGATTGCTTCGCTGGGCGTCATGTCGTCAACCTCAGCATTAAACTGGCCCATCATGCTGTTAACAGAAGGCGTGACCGACGAACTGGAGTTCATCGCGTCGCTGTACACCTCTTTCCAGTTGTCAGGCAGGTTATTCGCCAGCGTATTGGTTGACGTCCCCAGCAGATCGCCCAGGTTGGTTGTTTTAGCCATCGACTCATACATATTTTTCTGCGTCTCCAGCTGGCTTTTAAGCTGCTCCAGCTGTTGAGCCATTTGTTCAAGCTGTTCACCCTGTTTAATCAGCTCGGTGGGGTTGGATACGATGATGCCAGCGGAGGCGCTTTGCGCGCCCCCAAGAATCAAGCCGGTGGTCAGCAGCACTGCCGTAAGTGATTTTTTCATGGAGTTTTGCCTCGTTGTTAAGCCGTCAGGCGCCAGTATTCTTTGAGCCATACTTCAGGGTCATTACCGAGCCGTTCAAACCAGCTCATGCGCAATTTCGGCGTTTTGTGGTTCACCGGACAACACGCTAAGTACGTTGTCCATTGTCTTAATATCTGCATCAATATCGTCGCTGTTGCGAGGGTAGAGATTGAAAGAAGCAATCGCAGACTGTTGCCCTTGTTTAACCAGGAACTGTCTGGAGTGTTCGGTAATCGACATCAGCGCGTCGTATTCAGCATCAGTAAGGAAGGCATAATCCTCTCGGATAGCTTCCGGATCGCGCAGGCAGATTTTTGTGACGGTCTGCGACATGATCGTGCGGCCAATACGGCTGGACAGCGCATCGTTCGGCTCCTGCGTGGCAAACACATAGATAGCGTCTTTCTTACGGTCAGTTTTGATACCACGCTTAACTTCACGCTCGATAACCGGATCGTCAAGGTAGGCGTGGAACTCGTCAAAGCACTGAATGACGCGGCGTTTGCCGTCGATGGAGTCACGTACCCGGTACAGAAGGTACATCATGAGCGGAGTACGGGCCGGGCTGGATACTTCCTCTTTGGCTGCGATAAACTCGGATAAATCGAAGCCAAAAATATCATTCGCGCTGAGATCCAGGCTGTCTTTATCATTGTCAAACAGCCAGCCATACTGGCCTTCGCGCGTCCATTCGCGCAGCAGCCCTTTCAGTGATACGCCATTTTCCACAACTTCATTCACGTACCCGTCCAGGATCGTAACGGTGCGCGCCTCGCGTGGAATAAGTGAGCCTTCCCCATAACCGCATCAACGCCTTCAGCCAGTTCGGTAGCCATCGTTGCGCTGATAGGCCCGTTATTGGTGGTTTCCACACAAATGCGGAACAGGTTTTTAATGAGGGCAATATTGCGTTTGGTCGGTTCAATCTGAAGCGGGGCAAACCCGGACGGCATACCCTGTTGCAGAACTTTATAGTAGCCACCAACGCTTCGAATGAACGGCTCCATACCGCGGTCACGGTCATAAACAAAAAGTCGCGGGTTGTACTTCATTGACTGCGCCAGCAGGAAGTTAAGCAGCGTGGTTTTACCTTCCCCCGACATACCCGTTATTAACGCATGGCCCAGTGGGCGTTTACCGTAGGAAAGTTCTTCAAGCGGGGTCACATGGAAATTAAAATAGAGTGGCGTACCGCTGATCGTGCGGAACATGGTCAGCGCTGGCCCCCACGGGTTATTGTCAGGCTTGCCACGCATAAAATTGTGGAACGGGCTGAAGTGCAGGAAGTTCCATGAGTTTATCGGAACCGGGCGCGGCGCCCATTTCTGGTTGCCAGGCAGTCTCGCATAATATGCAGCCTCAGAGGCCAGGCTGAGAGTCCCACCAACCACGCCACAGCCGGTTAGCATAACCTTCACACGACGCGCTTTGCGCTGTACCGCGTTTTGGTCATTATCCCAGACATGCACGGTTCCATGATGGTAGCCCATCACGAACTCTCTGGACGTCAGCATATCGAGCGCGGTACCAAGCTGTGCCAGCTGGCTTTGCGCACGGTCGCGCGTTTCCTGCAAAGATTTTTCCTGATGCGTCAGAAACGTTTTAGCTGAAGATTCAGAGAGGCAAGAAAAACTCTGCGTCAGAAGGTATTCAAAATCGGCTTCTTTAAGCATGTTAAGCTGGCCTGGCTCTGTATCTTCTTCGTATTCACGAAATTCAATGCCGGTGGTATAGAAGTTGTGATCTACCGTTCTGATCTGGACAACATCCCCCCACAGGGAGCTAACAGGGCGGTTGTCCATGATGTACTCACGGATACGATCACGGCAAACAGGCACGATGGCCCATTCCATATTTGCGAGGAAATAAAGGAACTCCAGCGCTTTTGAATAAGCGTGAGCCTGCGAAGGTTCAGGCTCGTTGCGTTCGATAACAATGGCTTCGTCAAAAATGTCTGATTCATCGACTTCAGCAAGTTCTTCACGTTCTTTTTTTATCAGGCGCAGGAATTTCAACACCGCGTTTGTCACGATAATAGATACCCAACTGCTGAATGCCATACGGCTTCATTGCTTCCAGGATTTGTTCAGAAATATCTTCCAGACCTTCAAGCGCCTCATTCTGCATTTGCTGAATTTCATCACGAGTCGGCTTTTCAAATTTCGCCAGAAACTTCTGTGTTTTATCCCCTACCTGTTTGTAAATAACGGTCAGATAAAGGTCATTAATCAGCTGCTTGGAATCACCGTGCAACTTACGGTTATATTGATCAATATAAGCAGGGAAAAAATGGTCATACTCACCATCCGGGTACTCTTTAGCCTCATGGTGATATTCATGCGTCCACAGCTCTACATGGTCTGTTCCGAAGCTCTTGACCAGCGTATTAAGGTCTTTATGCCAGGTGACCAGTTCCCGATCTGATGCGCAGTCATGTGTGCGGCCATCCAGCTTGAAAAAAGCCATCAGATCGCCGTTTTCCATCGAAATCACGTAATCATTGAGGTGATAAGAATAGGGCAAATACTTTTTATTTACTGATGGCTCCTTACGGTAGGCATCAATTTTTTTTGGCTTCGTAGCGGTGGCAGCTCTCATTATTTTAAACCCTTACGTTTGTAGTCAACAGAGGAATAAGACGATCCTCCCCACTGCTTAAACGGAGAATCAAACCAATTACTGAATTTGGTTTTCAACCACAGGCCCATAATTCGAAACATGCGGTCGTCATATTTTGTTAATGCAGCTGAAGGAATCCACAAAAAGACGAACACCAGGATCGCCCACATATGAATAATCATAAAAAGCGAGGCAGAAATCATGAATATCATCATAGCTACATTACGTGGTACACCCAGCGCGCGAGGTAAGCGAGTCGCACCTTTGAAAAGCGGTCTTTTCCCGTCAACGAACATCTTTGTAGTCCTCACTTTGGGGGACAAAAGTCCCCCCTTTTCGCGTTGTTCAGCTTCCTACGCCCGTCAGGGAAACCAGATATGATGCAGAACCAATACCAATCAGAGAGATTACGATACGAGGAATAAAGCTGGCTGGGATTACGTGAAGCATCCACATAAAGCAACTAACCATGATCGCAATAGCACAACCAATTGGAATCCATGTGCTCAACCACGTCTGGATTGATGTAGCGGTTGATTCACCAGTATCGGTGCCAGCGGCCAGCGCAATTTGCGGCAGGGCAATGGACAAAACGCCCATAACTACCGCAGGGCCATACTTCTTAAACAACGTGGTCATACTTTCTCCTTACTCACTATCTTCTGTTGATTGCAGATTTAACCGGCATTCTTCAACGCCACACTTATCTTTCAAAAACTCTGCCAGTAGCCTTAAATCAGCCCAGGTTCGTAGCTCATGCTCTTTGTTAACCCGAATGGAACATGCGATCTGGCCCAGCTGTTCATCGTCTATCTGAAAAACGGGATACCACTTCTTTAATGAAACCCGTTCTATCGTTACCTCCTTCACTTTTCCTGCTTCAAATAACTCCAGGATCTGTGATTGCAATACAAGATACAAACGTTCCATTCATAACCTCATTCCCCCTTCGCTGTTTCCTGTCTGGTTAAAAAGGCATCCGTATTATTTCGGCTGAAGGCATCGCCATCACCAGAACCAAAAACATCTTGTTCACCGTCATACTGCGGCGCCGTACTTTTTGCCTGCTGAGGCTCATTCGCGGTGCTGTCCTCACTGGTCTGGCCGTCAGGTAGCAGCGTAGGGATTTTCAAATCAGTTGATTGACGCGCCACGTTGATAACTTTCGTGACATACCCGTTAGAAATCCCGTTTGTGAGTGAGCCGGTGTTGTAGCAGGAAAGCGCGTGTCTCAGCGCAACCTGCCCGGCTGGGTAGGATTTCAGGGCGCTATCATAACAGGCTTTAAGAATGGTCTGGCTCGCCCGCAGGTTGATGCAGGGTTTGAAAATATCGTCAACCGAAAGACCCAGGCCCACTAAATTATTTGAGTTAATTTGTGCAAGGCCCATATCAAAACTTTTATTATCCTTCAGCAGAACTTTCGCAACGCTGACGGCCTCAGCTTCAGTACGCGGTTGCTGTTTTTAACTGAATACTACCGTTAATATTGATCCTGTACGGTCCATTTGAGGACTCATGGCCGACGATGTACGCCATCGTTAAGGGTGAAAACATCAGGCGCACATCTCTGCGCAAGCCTGGCAACTTCATCGGAGGCAGGCGCAGCACTGGCACGGCCAGCACAAGCAAGGCAGGCCAGAGCGAGAACCAGGAGTTTTGGATGTTTACTCATTTATGTTTCACCGCGTAATTGTAATTTCGACGACTTTTGTTTATGATAAGGGCTAATGAGATCGTGTCAAGAAGAAACGAAAAGAAAACCGCTGAAGGAAGGAAGGTGATGCTGGTTCCCCTGAAATCAGAAAAACGACCAAAAGGCGAACCCGTGTATCGTGACCCGGATAACCCTTTTAATACGTGGACTGGTATAGGGAAGCGCCCGGCCTGGCTAACTGCAAAATTGGACGCTGGCATTAGCCTGGAAGCCATGAAGATGCAGGGCGTAGCCAACCCCAGAGAACATAGACCAGCAAAATACCGCGACCCCAGGAACGCAGAAAATACCTGGTCCGGGACTGGCCGCCGACCCACATGGCTCAAAGAGCTGCTTGATAGTGGTTTATCACTTGATGATCTGAAGATATAACCGGAGGGTATAAAAATGGGCGAACTTATTGATTTTGCGGAAAGGCAAAAAAGCAGAAGGAAGAAAAAAGCATCTTCCATTCCGCCCATTTTTAGAAAATTTCGTGTCCATGCGTTCAGGTTACTCGCCAGCATCATCAAATCCGGCTCTTATTCAGTTGCTTATATCGTTAAAAAAATTACAGGAAAGTTAATCAAGTTTTACACAATTTTAACGATTTTCATTTTTGTTGTCGAATATATTGCAGGCGATATAGGTTACAAATCCATTTATAACGCAGCGTTATTATTAATATTACTTACCTTTATCAACATTCTGGCGAGTGTATATCTGAACAAACTGTTAAGGACAAAAAATGAAGAAACTCTTAATACCTCTGATAGCAGCTGGTAGTCTGCTTTATATTCCTGCCAGCCATGCTGAAGATCCCTGCAAAGTTATTATGTGCATGGCGGGCAAGCTCACCGGCGATAGCGGCGGAAGCGAGTGTAACAGTGCTGAAGCTGCTTTCTTCAATATCGTTAAAAAGAACAAGCACGGCTTTTTACCCAACCACACGAAGGATGCTAGGAAGGCTTTTCTTAATGAATGCCCGGATAATGGCGAAGGTGGAAGTAACCAGTCGATGATAAGCCAGATCATAAGTAAATACGGGAAAGTTCGCTTATAGGCGAACCAGGAATAATCTCAATTTAAGGAGCCAACGTGAAAAAAATAATATTAAGTGCATTAGCCTGTACAGCTCTCTTAACTGGTTGCGTCAGCCAGGATAAAGGTAATGCGATGCAGAGCCAGCTGAATAACCAGCAACGCCAGATTAACGAATTATCCGTTCGTTTGCAGTCTGCGGAGTCCCGGCTATCAAAGCAGGAAGAAAAGCTGCGCAACGAACTGCTGCAATCCAGCGGCTATTGCTATCTGAATGGCGCCCGCTACTCGACCGGCACCGTACTTTACGGGCGGATTTGCCAGAATCAGTCAGGCAGCGCTTCGTGGCAGGTATACAGCCGTCGCTAAACATCAGGGCGGTTTAACCGCCCTTTTCTTTACCCTCAGAAAGCCCACTATGACCATGATCCCCTTCCCCACTACAGAAAACCTTATTCTATGGGCTTGCAGCGCCATCGTACTGCTTGCCGTTGTATTCTTCCGGCGTTCAGTACGGCACAGGCGACACAAAAGGAAGCAGCAAAGTGCGCGGCGGGTGCTGGAGCGCATAAAGACGTTGCCGGGCTTCCCACAAAAAATTAACTACCTGAGAAAAATTGATTCCTTTTGTGTTTGAAGAACTGTTGCTGGAAGGATTTGAAGCGCATGGCTTCAGAACCATCAGAAACAAACGCTATACCGGCGATGGAGGCATTGACGGCCAGGTAATAATAGGAAAATATCGCTATCTTATTCAGGCTAAACGCTATCGCGGCCATATTGCTTTACAGCACGTACAGGAGTTCGAGAAGTTGCTTAAACGTCATAACTGTCGCGGTCTGTTTTGCCATACCGGGAAAACCGGCGCAGGTTCAAAATCTGTCAGTATTGCCAGTGAACGGATGGAGATTATCAGCGGCCAGCGCCTGATAGATTTGCTCACGCCCGGTAGCTCCTTCACTATCGCAACCGCCCCGCAGACGATGATGAAGCGTACCGCAGCAACGCTAGAAACGAGCACCATTGTTAAAGATGCCGGTAAAGAAAATCGATACCATGAGAGTTAATTAAATGAAGTCAGTAACTATAGAAGCAAAAACATTTGCTGAAATGTTAGGAATAACAGAAGGTGAGTTAATCTTTGCCATTAAGAAAACTCGCACATTCAAAAACAAGACAATCCCACAACCTCATGAGCCACATAAATCAAATAATAGATTTTTATATTCAGACGTAATGAGGTTTATAGAATCACTAAAAGACAAATAGAACCGGTAATGACTCCAACTTACTGATAGTGTTTTATGTTCAAATAATGCCCGATGACCTTGTCATGCAACTCCACCGATTTGAGAACGACAGTGACTTCCGTCCCAGCCTTGCCAGATGTTGTCTCAGATTCAGGTTATGTCGCTCAATGCGCTGAGTGTAACGCTTGCTGATAACGTGCAGCTTTCCCTTCAGGCGGATTCATACAGCGGCCAGCCATCCGTCATCCATACCACGACCTCAAAGGCCGACAGCAGGCCCAGAAGACGCTCCAGCGTGGCCAACGTGCGTTACCTAAAACCTGTTTAAATATCCAGATAAAAACATTCAATCTGGGTCAAATGAGTGATACAGTTTCACCCATAAGACCCAATGGAGGCAATATGTCTGAATTTGAATTACTGGCGCAGGATCTGCTTGAGAAGCAGAAGCGGAAGAACAACTGCGACAGGAAAATGATAAAAAGCTGCTCGGGCAGGTGCTGGAAATCTATGACCAGAAGTACGTGGCTGAACTGCTTAGAAAAGTTGGTAAAAATGAGTGGAGTCGCGAGACTCTTAATCGCTGGATTAATGGTAAGTGCTCACCTAAGACGCTGACGTTAGCCGAAGAGGAACTTCTACGAAAAATGCTTCCGGAAGCGCCTGCACATCACCCTAACTATGCCTTCCGGTTTATTGACCTGTTTGCTGGGATTGGAGGTATACGGAAGGGCTTCGAAACCATCGGTGGCCAGTGCGTTTTTACCAGTGAATGGAATAAAGAGGCTGTGCGCACATATAAAGCTAACTGGTTTAACGATGCTCAGGAACACACTTTCAATCTCGATATTCGGGAAGTCACGCTCAGTGATAAACCTGAAGTACCTGAAAACGATGCCTATGCTTACATTAATGAGCATGTGCCGGATCATGATGTACTTCTAGCAGGTTTCCCCTGTCAACCGTTCAGCCTTGCGGGCGTAAGCAAGAAAAACTCGCTCGGGCGCGCGCATGGTTTCGAATGTGAGGCTCAGGGAACACTTTTCTTCGATGTGGCGCGTATTATCCGCGCAAAAAAACCTGCCATCTTTGTTCTTGAAAACGTTAAAAACCTGAAGAGCCATGACAAGGGTAAAACCTTTAAAGTCATCATGGATACCCTCGACGAACTGGGCTATGAAGTTGCGGATGCAGCTGAGATGGGCAAAAACGATCCTAAAGTTATCGACGGAAAGCACTTTTTACCTCAGCACCGAGAACGTATCGTTTTGGTCGGTTTCCGTCGTGATCTGAACATTCACCAGGGCTTTACCCTGCGCGATATTAGTCGTTTTTATCCGGAACAGCGTCCGTCATTTGGCGAACTGCTGGAACCCGTGGTTGACAGCAAATATATACTGACGCCGAAACTCTGGGAGTATCTCTATAACTACGCCAAAAAGCACGCAGCTAAGGGTAACGGATTCGGTTTTGGCCTCGTTAATCCTGAAAATAAAGAAAGCATTGCCCGTACGCTTTCTGCTCGCTATCACAAAGACGGGTCTGAAATTCTGATAGACCGTGGCTGGGATATGGCCACAGGTGAAACAGACTTCGCGAACGAAGAAAATCAGGCGCATCGGCCCCGTAGGCTGACTCCACGAGAGTGCGCGCGCCTTATGGGTTTTGAAAAAGTAGATGGCAGGCCTTTTCGCATTCCTGTGTCAGACACTCAGTCGTACAGGCAGTTCGGTAACTCCGTAGTGGTGCCCGTGTTTGAAGCCGTAGCCAAACTGCTTGAACCTTATATCCTGAAAGCGGTTAATGCCGATTCGTGCAAGGTTGAACGAATCTGATCGCTCCTCCCGGTATTTATGCGGGAGATAATCTATGGAATATCTGCGTAAAGCTCTGTCAGCTCAGCAATAAACGCACCTAGCGTCATTAGCTCAGCTCTCACCGCCTCCGGGTATTTTTTGTGCAGAGATGATGGCACGACCAATCTGACACCCGACTCCCGCATCTCCCGATATTGAGCCAGAGAAACTCCCTCCTGGAGTGTAAACAGATGCACCTGATGAATTTTATCGGCCTCATTCAGTATCTGACGCCAGCGATCCTTACAGGTAGTCTTGACTGCCAGCATGCGCAGATTTTCTACGGGAAACTCAGTATCGTGGTAAGCCCCTGCGGAAGGGAAAAGGAAATCGGGTTTTTTATTACCTTCTGTGATGGCCTGCGTCGAAAAGTGTCGCAGGCCGTGCTCAATGAATAGATGCTCCAGGTGCAGTTCCAGCGACTTCCCGGCTCTGGATTTACGGCGATTGCTGACAGAATTGGCCAGCGCAATAAATTCATCCACAGAGCCAAATCCTTTCCGGATGATATCCAGAACATGCAGTTCCTCAACCAATAGAAATATGTCGTACTCCACGCGCCGGCGGTCAAGAAGTTGCTCATCCGGATCAAGGGAATTTTTCACATAATGGCTGGCTGCATACTGAATAATTTCACTTCCCGACGGAAAGCGCAGGTGCCAGTCTTCAGGTAGAATATATTTATGATTTACTGGCGCTTGCTGTAGAGATAGTCCGCCTAGAATCTGTCCTGCGGGGCCGGATATAAGCGCTCCGGGTATAACTTCACCAATAGCGGTCTCAATGACGTCCTCTTCATCAGTGCTGGCGCATACCCAAATATTTACTTCCTTACAGTCCCCCCCTTGCTCATCAAGCTTGAAAGCTAGGAGCGTCAGAGCACCTGTATTTTCAGGATTCTGAAGTGGGCTGCCTCTACCCCAGCGGGTAATCCTTTTTTCATTCCGGGTTTTACCAAAATGACGGCTGTTATAATAAATTGCCCGGGCTTCGCTGTCAGGGCAATCATGCGATGACACATGTGCGGTGAGAAAAACCGAAGGGTTCAGTTCACGGGTATGGTTGATAGACGGAAAGAGTTTTTCAACGATACCTGAAGGGATATAAAGTCCTACCTGGTGACCACCTGTTGCGCCGGTATCGTTGGCGGAAAGGCGTTTGATGTAGACGAAGTAATTCTCACATGCGATCTCGAGTAGCCAGTTGTGGAAAACCGACATAAACATCCCCTGTTACCCTGAAACTCTACTCACCATTTTTTCATAATTATATACAAACAGCCAGAAAGGCTGTTACAGGCGATTTGATCTGCAACCTATTGGTTAAATTAATGTATCAAAAACGATGGTTTCTGTGACACATCCCTATAAGCAGTTGCCTATACAATAAAACGCTCTCCGGCTGTAACAAAACCCGTTACAGTATCAATACAACAAAAACGATGTAACAAAATAGGGTGGCAAAATGATAATCGGCTATGCGCGTAAATCGACACATCTTCAGGATGTAACGCATCAGGTTGATGAACTGACAAAAGCGGGTTGCGAGCAAATCTATCATGAACAGATCTCACGCGGCGGCACTAAACGCGCCAAAAATGGTGCCCCGGAACTGGAGAACTGTCTGAAGGCATTGCGCGAAGGTGATACCCTGGTTGTTTGGGCGCTTGATCGGCTCGGCGGTTCATTGAGCCAGGTGATTACGTTGCTTGACGACCTGAAAAAGCGCGGAATCACCTTTATAGCCATCAAAGACAGAATAGATACTAGCGCTCCTGTTATCGGGGAAATCTATACTCATCTGATGGCTATATTCTCTAACTTTGAACGCAACCGCAATATTGAACGAACGAGATCTGGACTCGCAGCTGCTCGCGCAAGGGGCCGTGTAGGGGGAAGAAAACCGTCACTTTCGGAAGATGATATTAAGCAAATGAAAATTCTGCTTGCTGATCCTGAATTGACAGTAGGAGCTGTTGCGAAGCGCTTCAATGTTTCTCGCATGACTATTTATCGCTACACGACAAAAGGCAACCATTCAGAGAA